>NZ_CP040585.1:0-8266 GCF_013394005.1 Furfurilactobacillus rossiae | reverse complement strand
AAAATAACCTCCTTGAATAATACTACATTATTTGAATACAGGAGTAAATAAATGTAGTCGATAAACAGACAAAATGTAGTCGATAAACAGACAAAATGTAGTCGATAAACAGACAAAATGTAGTCGATAAACAGACAAAATGTAGTCGATAAACTTCTGTACGCCTTGGGGGAGTAAGGCTCAAGAGGGGTCTAAAAGAGGTTTAAAAGAGGTTTATAAAAGAGGTATATAAGAGGCACCACTGTACGAGGCCAAAACCTAGAATCAAAAAACACAAAGGAGTGAGCCAAAAAACAGGCTCACATTAAACTCCAGTCGCTATGCTCCTTGCGCCTCACGCTGTTCGTTGCCTAAAAGGTGTGGCAAGCCACATTAATTCGGGCGCTGACGCCCCGAACCCCGTCCAAGCTGAGCCAGCTTGACCGCTTTTTCACTCGCCGTTAGGCAGGAAAGCAAAGTTTTATAGAAACTTTGGCTTTCGCCAATTCAGTGTTAAGACTGGTTTAGAGCTGTCAATTCCTTATGCTCCCACGCTACGCTCGTCCGCTACCATTGACAGCAAACAGTTAGTTTTTTTGAATCTTAACAAGAATCTAACTGCTATATTCGTTTTTAAGGGCCTTATTTCTCGTTTCTAGCGGTTTTAAGACTGTTTATATATTTATACCAAAGGAAAAATAAAAAGCCCTCAGCAGGCTCTTAGAGGGCTAAATAACGAAGCCAGGACGATTAATAATATCTTCTTGTCTTTTTTGCAAAATATAAGTGTATAAGGAATCATACAAATTCTTTTTAATCTCGTCAGGTTCATTGACAGAAGCTTCAAACAATTCTTGAATATCAACTTGCCAAGGATCAGCAAGCATTTCATCAATTGGCTTTAATACTTTCTTTTCGTCCATCTTGATTACTCCTAACATTAAAATAATGCTTTCAGTTTAAATTTACAGATTTTACAGCACCGTTATTCAAAATTTGTTACCAAACTCATAAAGATTCTCTGCATAAAGCAATTAAAAAATTTGGTTGAAAGCAGCGGGATATGCAACAATTTTTAGCATTTAAAGCATAACAAACTCAGTTAAGTGTAAGCATAAATTGAATTAAGAATACATTCCATTCAACAACGGCAAAAATTGATTTTATGGTTATCAGCAGACCGAGTGAAACGAGGTCAATGCGCACTTACACATAGAATTTATTCTATGTTGTACTAGACCCATTAAAAACCTGTATCAGAAGTCGCCGTTGGCGACAACAAAATCAAACTAATTTACCCAAAATCAATTTGATCTAACATACTTTCGGTACTTGCTTGGTCTAAGCCTAAATAAGCTAAAGTCATCGCCTCACTGGAATGATTTAGCAAATTCATGACTAAGCCAATATTGTAATTTGATTGCGTGTAGGCCCGATAAGCCCCGGTTTTGCGCATCGTATGGGTCCCTAGATAATTAATTCCTAACAGATCGCCAACCTTGCTCATAATTTTGTAGAACTGTTTTTCCGTGATATGTCGCTCGGGGTGTTGAATGGAAGGAAAGAGCCATTCAGATGCTAGTTTATGATCAAGCAGCCATTGACGATACAATAAGAGTTCTGTTTGAACTGGTTTGAGGTACAAGGTATTAGGCTTACCAGTTTTTCGATCATGAATGAACGCATTTTGTTTAATAGAACCGTCCAGATTAAAAATATCGGTCTGTTTTAAACCCATAACGTCACTCACTCGCAGTAGCGTCGCTTTACCAACTTGAAAAATCGTATAGTTACGTCGGCCAGCTTTAAAGTTATTGAGTAACGTATCTTGAACCTCTTTAAGAACGTTTGAATCTTTGATGGGTAAGACAACTTGTTGCATGTAAATGACCTCCAGTAAGAATATTTGCATTGTGTATCTACACGGGATATACTTGACTTGTAATAATAATTTAGGAGGGGAAAATATGGAACTTATTAAAGACCAAACACGCTTAGCAAAGTGGGGAAACTCGAAAGCTGCTAGAATTCCTAGCCAAATTATTAAACAACTGAAATTAGATGATAACCAAGATATGACAATAACCATTGAAAATGGATCAATTGTTTTAACACCAATAAAAAAGAACCCAACCAATATTCACGAACTATTTAAAGATTGGAAAGATGACGGGAAAAGGGATCACGAGCTTGATTGGGGAAAGTCAGAAGGTAATGAACTTCAATGGTAAGCCAAGGTGATATATTTTATGTTAACTTTAATCCAAGCCGTGGTCATGAACAGATGAATAAGCGACCAGCCATTGCGCTAAGCAATGATCTAGTCTGTCAGACAAGTAACATGACGATTGTGGCTCCAATTAGCAGTACCAAGCGTAATTTTCCAATGTATCATCGACTAACTAGTAGTCAAACAGTATATGGAAAAGTATTATTAGATCAAACCATAGCCTTAGATTTACGGGCAAGACATGTCACTGATGAAACTATTGTCGATCATGTATCGCGTGAAGAACTAGAAGAAATAATCACTTTGTACAAATTATTGTTTAGTATTGATGACAAATAGAAGAAGTCATTTCTTTAATATTAAAACAAATAACCCCCAATATCTACATTATAGATATTGGGGGTTATTCTTTCAATGTTTTTGAGGGGCGATTTATTAATTATAGTCCCTAAGGGTTTCTTAACTAAAGACAGCGATAATCATTTTGGTGACTAAATAAATAATTGCAATTACCATCATCCAACCAGTTTCCGTTCATATCGTCTTTCAATTAGCTGAAAGAACAGCTTAGCACCCACTGACTCAATTGGGAGATAACCAATCTCGTCAATGATTAGAATTTTAAAACGGGCATACCGGCGCAACACTCCTTCGCTTCGTCCTTGAACTTGTGCTGTTTGAAGCTTGTTGATGAGGTCGCTACATCGAATAAACTGCGTTGAAATTCCTTGTTTACACCCTTCAATTCCAATGGCGGTGGCTAGGTGAGTCTTACCGACACCGGAGGTGCCGATAAACAAAATGTTTTGATTCTCTTGGGTGAATCTTAGTGTGCAGGGTGGAAAATTCCTGGTCCAGGTCATTTGCATCCCCCGTAAAGCTCCGGTCCAGCTGGATGTGCATCTTACCCGCGGCAAAATTCATCACATAATCGGTGTTCCAGATCCGGCCGTTTTCCTCGACTTTTTGATAACGGATAGCGACAGTATTGCCATTTCTGTACTCCTCGATCTCCAGCCAATGCCGGTCATCCCCGTACCTGACATTCATCTGCCCGTCCCAAACCAGTCCCGATATCACGTTCTCCTCGTACTGGCTCTCCTGGTTCCACTTGATCACCAACTGGATGAACTTTTCCTTAGTCAGAGTGTCGTTGACATCAAGCATAGTCGAATACAGCAGCATATTTTTGCCCTCTTCTACAGCAAAGTTAACGGTTACATTTCAATTATAGCCTATCAAACTGGAGTTTGCATCTACTGCATAAAAAAACTCTCTCTAAGCAAATAGAGAGGGTTGATTTGTATTGGAGAAAAAAATGTACTTAAGTCAGAGCTGCCGGTTTAGAAGAAGAATGGCATCCAAGCGCAGGAGCGGAAGCAACGGTTCGCTGCGAAGAATGGGCGGCAGCTGTAGCTGCGGTAACTGTAGTAGTGAACCCGGATAGTTACAACCACAACGTAACGCTGGCAAGTTGGAGTAGTTGGCTTGCTTGGTGCAGTTGGAGCCGTTGGCGCAGTAGGCGCCGTAGGTGCAGTTGGTGCAGTTGGAGCCGTTGGCGCCGTAGGTGCCGTAGGTGCAGTTGGTGCAGTTGGAGCCGTTGGCGCAGTTGGTGCAGTTGGGGCGGTTTCGGCAGTACCGGCAGTACCGGCAGTGCCAGCAGTGCCTGCGGTACCAGCAGTGCCTACAGTACCAGCAGTGCCTACAGTACCAGCAGTGCCTGCAGTACCGGCAGTGCCTGCGGTACCAGCAGTGCCTACAGTACCAGCAGTGCCTGCAGTACCGGCAGTGCCAGCAGTACCAGCAGTGCCTGCGGTACCAGCAGTGCCTACAGTACCGGCAGTACCGGCAGTGCCAGCAGTGCCTGCGGTACCAGCAGTGCCTACAGTACCAGCAGTGCCTACAGTACCAGCAGTGCCTGCAGTACCGGCAGTGCCTGCGGTACCAGCAGTGCCTACAGTACCAGCAGTGCCTGCAGTACCGGCAGTGCCAGCAGTACCAGCAGTGCCTGCGGTACCAGCAGTGCCTACAGTACCAGCAGTGCCTACAGTACCGGCAGTGCCTGCAGTGCCTGCAGTGCCTGCGGTACCTGCAGTAGCAGCAGTTTCAGCCAGATCGCTAGCTAACTTCTCTGAAGTTGCCGCGGTTTCAGCCTTGCTTGCCGTGTCGGCAGTCGTTGCTTCAGCAGCTTGGCTTGCCGTAGTCGCTTCGCTGGCAGTAGTCGTCTGAGCAGCAGGTTTGCTAGTTTGTGTTTGACTTGATTGGGTCTGGCTAGCTTGGCTCGGTTGAGCTTGAGTTTGACTAGTCTGAGCTGATGATTGTGTCGTGGTCGTCTGTGTTGAAGTCGTTGAGGTTGTTGAAGCTGTTGATGATGCAGCTGAGCTAGTAGCACTTGATGAAGCTTGACTAGTGGTTGCAGCAGAACTTGAAGCTTGGCTAGCAGCTGATTGCGTTGAGCTTGCTGAAGAAGCAGCACTCGTTGCAACACTTGAAGTAGCTTGGCTTGCAGTAGCAGCCGTGTCAGAACTAGTGCTAGTAGTCTGTTCAGTTGCAGTTTGCGTGTTTTGCACTTGCACGGCAGTCGTGTTAGCCGCGTCGTTTACATCATCAGCCTTAACGCTAACGCTGCTGCCAAAGGCAAAGAACATCCCTAAAGTGGCACTAGCCACCACTAAAGTTGACTTCCATTTTTTCATGAGACTTTCCTCCCGATTTTTCTCTTAATTCCATGTGTCGTCTTAACCCAGTTAGTCCGCCCGCTAATTTTTTTAAAAAAAAGCGATCACGATCGCCGGGTAAAGCAAGTAATTGTAAATAGCAAAAGTTATCACGGTCCAAACCAGCGAGCCATATTGCCTGGTATGGCTTGCCCGCTGGTACTGCACGATTATGTAGGCGTTAAAGGGCAAATTAATCCCCACGATCACCGCTAAGAGCTGCCAGTAGTCATCGAAATTGCTCAAGGTGAAGACGAAGACAGCCAGGCTGGCGACACCCGTAAATAGCGTGACAAAAGGTATCAGCATGTAAAAAGTCATCTCCGCCTTAGCTGGCAAATTGATAAAAGGACTCCGCAGCACCCGGCTCCAGTAGCCAAATAGGCAGTCAAGCCCCCCTTGCGTCCATCTGGCCCGCTGCTTAATAAAGGGACGGAGTTTGTCGATGGCCTCTTGATAAACCACCGTATCCCCGGCATACAAAGTCTTCTTCCCCTCCATTAAAAAACGGGTACTGAACTCAAAGTCTTCCAGCAAGGCGTTGCCCCATGGCCGCTGAGCCGTCACCGAGGAAACCCGGATAAACTGGCCATTGCCGGAAGCCGCCGCGTTGCCTAAGCGGTTTCTGGTGTTCTGAATCAAGTCGTTGATGACCGTGAACTCAATGTCCTGCATGATCTGCAGCCAGTTTCTGGTCTCCAGCATCCCCACCCTGGTCTGGAGCAGGTCCAGTTTTTCATCCTGGGCAAAATACTGGATAACCTTCTGGTAGCTTTCTTCCGCCATGTAGGCATCCGCGTCCAAAACGCCGCAGATCAAATGATCCCGGTCCCTGCTGTCCAGAATAACTTGCTGGTAGGCCCAGTTAAGAGCATTGCCCTTGCCTGTCTGGGCCTGGGGCAGCTGCCTTTGCAGTAGCTGAATCCTGCCGCCAGCCTGCTTGCTAAAATTTTTGACCAGCAAGGCCGTGTCGTCACTGGACGCGTCATCGATGATGACCATTTTTACATTGGGCAAATTCGCTGTTTCCATTAAAAACAGGCGCATAGTCTGCTCGATGATGCCTTCTTCATTCATGGCCGGAACCAGCAGGATCAACTGGTAGCCCTTGGCTAACAGGGGCTCAAGCTCAATTGACTTGCCGTTTTGCCCGGCGGCCAGAAGCAAGAAGACCCAGAGCAGATAAATGATTACGCCCGTAAATGATATTTCAAAAATTGTCTGGTTGATAAATCAACACCCCCTTTGAAGTAATGGGGGCTACTTAACCTTATAAGCCTTGGCTGCAGTCGCTGCCGTAGCCGCGGTTGCGGCAGTTGCTGCCTTTTCAGCCGTTGCGGCAGTGGCCGCGGTAGCTGCCAGAGACCCGTTTGCCTGGAATGCCCGGCTTGCCTGGAATGCCCGGCACGCTTGGAATGCCCGGAACTCCTGGCTTGCTTGGGATACCCGGGATTACTCCCCAGCCTTCACCAAGGGCGCCGCCCCCTGCTGCCTTTTCAGCAGTCGCCGCGGTGGTTGCTACATCAGCATTTTTGGCAGTTTGCGCTACAGCTGCCGTGCTGCCAACAGCTGCCGTGGTCAATGCGTCCGCCATAGCGCTTGGCAGGCCTGTTTGTGATAAAGCAAGCAGTAATGCTGGAAGGATAGCCAGCTTAACAATCTTTTTGATGTTCATGTTTTTCCCTCTCTATCTCATCTCTATTAAGTAATAACTCTATGCTTACTAATGCATATTATAATAATCATTAAGTCTAGTTGCAATATCGGTATGAACGTTATAGTCACCGTTTGCAAGTAGAATTTAGAACTTTGTCGAAAATCTGCAAGAAACTTTATTACAAGTACGCACCATCTCGGTTAACTCACCGCCGCAATACCAGTCTGGTAAAAGAAGTATCCACTATTTTCACATCCTGACATGGTTAAATTTTATTCTTACCAAAAATGCCACCAGGCATTTTTTTGTTTTAAATCATTAGCGTTATTCAAATTTGGATTGTCGTGCTTACTTTGTTTAGAAGTAATAGCTTTGAATTTTTCAATTTTTCTTTCAGCCATTAATTGCAATTGTTGTGATTGATCCAATAATTTTTGCATTGATTTCAATTGTTCATCTTTTTCTTTAATTTGGGTATCTTTAATTGCTAATTGCTGGTTGAGCAATTCTATTGTATTTATACTCATGTTACCAGTGTTACTAGTAAATTTCTTCTCTCCAAGTTTCTGACTGTTACCACCATCAAAATGTTGTTTTAACAGCAAATATCCCGAGTCACTGACAACTAATGTTTGTACTCCGCTCCTAGGAACGGTTTGCACATATTTCACTCTAAAGTTTGCATCTAGTTTTTTCCTAACGGCTTGTTTTGATACACCAAACTCGTCAGCAAGCTCTCTAATAGTTTTAGGCATGATTTCCAAACCCCTTTCGGAGTTCAGCAAGCATTTCTTGTCTTGTCTGATCTCTTATTGTTTTATCATGCTCAATCTGTCGTTCGGCTAAAATCTGTTTTTCAGTTGAGCCTAGTGGTAGGCCTTTAACTTTATCGGTAGCACGCCATTTTTCTTGTTCTGTTAATTCACCATTATTCTGGATATTAAAAAGTTTTTGACGCTCATCTTGGAACTTACCTTGAGAAAAGTCGTTTGCGTCTTTTCTTTCAGGCTTCCAAGTAAAAGTATAACCAATCACTGGTTTCCCACGACCTTTACCATATTTTTTTCGTATAGTTAGGCCTCTAAACAAAGGGGTTAGTTCTTCCTTAATTGGGCGAATAACCCTAGATTCAACGTTCGCAGGCTTACTCCAATAGCTTTGTGGAATATCTAGTAGTTCAAAGAAATCATTTTTAGAAAAATAAGCATAACCAGTGGTTCGGAATTGTTTAAGAATACGAAAAGTTGTTTTTGCGTAACTACTCTTTAAATCTCGGAACTCTGTCAAAGCATAACGAACCCAACTTTCGAGATTATTTAGAAGTTTCAACGCTTTGGGATAAATTTGAATATCAACATAAGGAACGTCTGCAGATCCCTTAATTTCAAATCGAGTGAACATGACAAACATCTCTCTATCAAGACCATCTTTACTTCGAGAGCCAAATCTAAGACCTAGTATTTTTTGATATGTACTTTGTATGTCATCAATAAACCGATTATTTGCGGTTGGCTTATAGGCACTTAACTCTTTTAACTGATCAAAGGTAAATCTAACAGTATCATCACCTTTATCACGCATTCTAGAAACTACAGAAAAGAACAAGTTCATTTCTACAGGAGTAAACCTTCGCAAGGGGATTGTATTTAATTCAGGGTCATATTTGACTAATTCATTGCTCAT
>NZ_CP040584.1:0-2020 GCF_013394005.1 Furfurilactobacillus rossiae | reverse complement strand
TTATCTGCGTTTGGTTAGGCTATCTAAAATTTTCTTGCGCTCATCTGCTCGTATCTGTTCTTCACGTTTCTGTTGGGCTTGTTGCTCACGTTCCGCTTCGGTCGTTCCTAGCTTGAGACCTTTGATTTTATCAATTGCCCGCCATTTTTCTTTGTCGGACAGTTCGCCATTGTGCTCGATATTGAATTTGGCTTTGTTCAGGCGTTCAGTCTTGCTGACTTGGACATCTTCGGCATCTTTGCGTTCAGGTTTCCATGCAAAAGAATAGCCAATAACAGGCTTTCCTCGCCCTTTACCGTATTTCTTGCGGACAGTTAGCCCACGAAATAGGGGGGTAAGTTCTTCTTTGATTGGACTAATAACATATTGGTCGGTGTTAGACTGCCGGTAACTTTTTGGAATATCAAGCAATTCAATAAAATCGGATTTTGAAAAATAGGCGTAACCGGTGGTGCGATAACCTTTCAACAAACGGAACATCGTCTTGGCGTAGCTACTCTTAAGGTCTCTAAACTCGGTTAAAGCGTATCGTACCCAACTCTCTAGATTGTTCAGCAAGGGCAAAGCGTCTTTGTAGATTTCTACGTCAACGTAAGGCTCTTCCACATCACCGTTGATTTTAAATTTGGTAAACATGACAAATCTTTCAAATGACAACCCGCTTTTACTTTGGCTACCGAAACGCAAGTCCATCAAATGATTGTAAGTGCGCTTGAGGTCGTCAATAAATCGGCGATTGGCGGTCGGTTTGTAGTTACTAAGGTCTTTCAGCTGGTCAAAGCTAAAGCGTACAGTCTGGTCGCCCTTATCACGCATTCTAGACACAATTGAAAAGAACAGATTCATTTCTGTAGGACTGAATTTACGGAGTGGAATGGTGTTCAGTTCGGGTTGATATTTCACTAACTCATTGCTCATATAATCACCTCAAAATTATTATAGCATATATAAAAGGATTTCATGCCCAAATTAACATGCCTTTAAACAGACAATTCCATGCCTTTAAACAGACAATTCCATGCCTTTAAACAGACAATTCCATGCCTTTAAACAGACAATTCCATGCCTTAATCATCCTGTACCCCTTGGGAGAGTAAGGCTGAACACACCCTTAAAAGAGGTTTTAAAAGAGGTTTTAAAAGAGGTTATAAAAGAGGTGGGGGTCTCCGACTTCGTCTCCGTGCCCCAAAATGCCAAATCAGGACCAAAAACCAAAAAGGAGTGAGCGAAAAGCACGCTCACATTTTGCTTGCAGCGTTCACTTCGTTCACTCGCTAAATTCAAAATCAAAAGCGTGGTTCAGGAAAAGCCTCGACTGTCGCTCGGCAGATAGACCCAAGTAGTGCTAAAAAGCCATACTTTGCGTTCTAAGCAATTCCAGAGTAACTAACAGATACTTTTACGCCGTTTCTAAAACGGCGCTTAAAAGAAACCTGACTGGTTAGAAACACTAAGTCTGAAAGAAGACAAAGAAATGTAGATAGGCCTAAAAAGGCTTATATTTTCGATCTAAGAAGTTTTAATGCTTTCCGGTATAATTTACCATGTGGAGGGGTAAACGGTCTTAGAACGAAGGAATAAGGCTCTCAGACGGTGTCTGGACTTGAATGGAGTCCCTTGGAAATGAGTTTATGGTTCAAGAGAGATTTTGTGTGACTAATACCAGCCCGCGTCCTCTGCCTTTTTAGTTAATTTTTCCAAATCTTGTCGCTGAGGTATGCGAGCCTGCCCTCTGGCGGCCTGCAAATGGCCATCAGGCCGCCGCCAAATAAAGCGAAAACCATCTTCGCTGTTTCCGTCTGAATTGACCATCACACTTGCCGTCGTCAGTTTTGTTTGAGCAGAGCGATAGGCATACACTAAACGTAAATTCAAGGGAATCAGAAGACTGAGTGAAATGAGGTCAATGCGCACTTACACACCACAATTAAAATTGATGGTGTTTGTGCTAAATTTCCTGTATCAGAAGTCGCCAGTGGCGACAACAAAATCAAGCCCAACTAAAATTATTTCTAGTGAA
>NZ_CP040583.1:0-1925 GCF_013394005.1 Furfurilactobacillus rossiae | reverse complement strand
TCATTAAACGAAATGAAATGAGTTTAATGCGCACTTACACTCCAAATAAATTGGAGCAATGCTAAAACCTGTATCAGAAGTCAGCAAGCTGACAACAAAAAAGGGATATGCCAACGGATTTACCGTTGATCATATCCTGACATTCTCTTTACCAAATAAAATAATTTTGTTTATTAAAATCCCATTTTGCGACAACTTCTTCCGCAGCTTCCATTTGCTCTTTGGTGTAATCTTCATCGCCAACATGAACTAAATCACCATTCTCGACATCTTCTAATTGCAAATCTTGCTTAATCTGCTTAAAAAGACCCCCATAACTAATTTGGCGTGTCCCAGCTAAAGCATATTCCAAATCTTTGATAACAGCTAAATTCTGCTCATTATCAGCGGTCATATAATCAGCAGATTTTACCTCATACTTAGCGGTTTCTTCGGCACTGGCTTGTAAAGAATTAGAGCCTTGGCGCTTGTTAGGTTTCAC
The DNA here is from genome assembly GCF_013394005.1 of Furfurilactobacillus rossiae. NCBI lineage: Bacteria > Bacillati > Bacillota > Bacilli > Lactobacillales > Lactobacillaceae > Furfurilactobacillus > Furfurilactobacillus rossiae. Next base: position 1,444 of record NZ_CP040583.1, on the reverse strand, counting down.
GGCTTGCACATGCACCATGGGCTCGTAATCAACTTTCAGGGCTTTTTGCCATAATTTTGCCCATTCTGCTTGTGCTAAATAATTATTTGAATTCTTAAAATAACTTGATTTTACAAACAATAAAACATGTAAATGCTGATTATATGACCCATCTTGTTCATTAACGGTAATTTCCGTTGAACGTAAATAACCCAATAAATTTTTAGTCACTTTTTTATAGCGAGTTAGCTTATTAAAGGCTTTAGTCAAAGCTCTTAAAGACACTTTTAACTCCTCTGCTGAATGAGCGTTTTTAACAGTTAAAGTTAAAAACAAAAACCGTCCTTTAGGCTCTCTTGCAACTGCTTCCGCAATAATTTGTTTTAATTGGCTCGAATTTTTCATGCTCTTTCTCCAATTACACAATGGACACAATCGTTTATGACAAAACCACGTTTGATAAAGTTTTAAGTGCTCGCCAATCTTACGAAAACGCAAAACTTCACCACAACCCCGTACATCATGTGCCCGTTTAAATTCTAAGATTGCCAAATATTCGGCATAACGAACATTTTCAATCTTCCGTTCTCGCCAAGGTCTAACTTTGCCATTATCTGTAATATCTTCAAAAATTTCTGACATAAAAAGCTCCTCCCGCTTACCACGCGAAGGAGCTAACTATCATTTTTAATAAGGTTACAGCCTTGACATTAAAGGGTTTTCCCCTTAAACTATAACTACAAATTACGAATGATAATTAACTCACGTGCTCGGACGACCAAATCAGAGAACTTCACGTGGGTTTTTATTTTGTCTTTCTTTCAACCAATTTATAACCCTAATAATACACCAAAAGCCTATAAAATCAAGGAATGCAAGCCTAATCAAGCCTAATCAAGCTTAATTTTAAAAAACTAGTTGATGCTAATAGTATCAAGATAAGAAGAAAACGCCAAAAATTGGCGTTTTTAAACCCCAAAAAGCAGATCAGCAAAAACCGCTGAACTGCTTTTTTTAAACCGTGGCTTTCAGCCACACTGACCAGCTGAACCAGCTGGACCGTAACGCTTGCCGCCGCTGGGCTCGGGAAAACAAGGGCTTGTTTTCCAAGACGTCAGGCTTTTGGTATTGTCTAGTCTATCAACTCCTTAAAGCCTCCAAGAGGGGCTAATATCGCCTGTAAGGCTCAATAAGCCCCTCTAAGTCGATTTACCGTTGACAGACAGTTAGATAGCTCACTGTTAGCTAAAATCGCTTAGAACGCAAATGAGAGCCTTTAAAATTAACGTTCAAAAATAAAAAAGTTCGAAGGAGCTAGCGACTGAACTTATTTATTTTTGAATGTTCCAAACTGACGCAAGTCAGTTACGTTTGAGCAACGCGAAATCTTATGCAGGTTTTGATGGGTTTAGCACAACGTCATCAAAGATGACGTGTAAGTGCGCATTGAACTAATTTTTTAGCG
>NZ_CP040582.1:0-9572 GCF_013394005.1 Furfurilactobacillus rossiae | reverse complement strand
GATAGTCTTTTCTCCTTTTCTTGAGATATTAAAGCAGTTATGTTATTATTTTTTGTAAGGAAAAAGTAAGGAGATGATATTGTGAGTGCAGGTAATGTAACTAAGGTTAGCTCAAAGATCACAAGTAAAAATCAGATTACAATTCCTAAAACAGTACGTGAACTGTTAAAGGTTCGGTCTACTGATACAATTGAATGGCAGATTGAACCAAATGGTAAAGTAATGATTGTTCGTAGTAAACCGGATCTATGGCAACTTGTTGATGAACAAGAAAAAAAGTTTGGAAATCTCAGTACAACAGAAGTTGATTGGGGTAAAGATGTGGAAAGCGAAGACTTTGATTAATGAAATTAAAACAAGGCGCTATTTTATGGATTAATTTAGATCCGGCTAAAGGCACTGAAACTAAGAAAAAGCGACCGTGTTTAGTTGTAAGCAACGATCACTATAATCGCTATTTTAATACGGTGCTAGTTGTGCCAATCAGTACCTCTGACAAATATCGTACCCAAGAAAAGTATGCTAAATCGCCGTTATTTATCAGGATAGATAACGGGAAAATTCACGGGACAGCGTTATTGCAACATGTCCGTGCTGTCGATCCAACAAAACGATCAGATGGCGAAGTTGTGGCCACTTTATCTCGGCAAGAAATTAGTTCAATTAGTACAAAGGTCCAACAATTTTTCTAAAAAGCAGATGTTATTTATTGATAAAAACAAAGAATAACCCCCAATATCTACATTATAGATATTGGGGGTTATTTTAACAATGTTTTCAAGGGGCTATTTGGTAAAAATGGGCCCTTAAAAATATATAGCTTACTTGATCTTCCCATTTTCCTGGAAGATCTTTTTTGTTCGAAAATAATCCGACAAAAATTTGTTTTCTTGTTTTTCTGTGCTAAAATTAAGCCGTCTACTCGAACGTGTGTTCGAATATTGAGCAAATAATTTTTAAGGAGGTTGAATCAGAAACTGCTTACTCATTTGATAGCTTGTTCGTTGTAGGCGCTTATGGTTGCTAAACAACACAGAAAGGACGATTTATGTATGGATGAAATGGTAAAAGAAACACAAGTCTGGCTCAACAAAACTTACGGTAAAGTTTCTGGCTTTGGTAAAGTACCCGAGGACGGTAATACTGGTTGGAACACAGTTTATGGGTTAACTAGAGCCCTGCAACACGAATTAGGTATCACAGATCTAGTTGATAATTTTGGCCCTTCAACTGCCGCTAAATGGGATACTCAATTTGCTAATAAAGTTAAAACTGGCTTTAAGCACAATGTTGTTAAAATAATCCAAGGTGGCTTTTGGTGTAAGGGTATCAACCCTGAAGACTTTACCGGAGAATTTACTACTAACACGGCTGCTGCTGTCGTTGAATTAAAAAAAGACGCCGGTATCAAAGACACCAGCGCCAATGTAAACTCGGATATTATGAAAGCCTTGTTGACAATGAGCGCGTTTGTTTTAGTTCCTGGTGGGGACGCTAAAATCCGTTCAATGCAACAACAGCTTAATCATGATTATCAAGCTTACACTGGTATTTTACCATGTGATGGAATTTATCAAAGGGATACGAACACTGCTTTGATTTATGCTTTGCAGTCAGTGGAAGGTATGGATACTGGAACTGCTAATGGTTATTATGGTCCTGGTACGATCAATAAAACACCAACTGTTAATTCTGGCGCAACTGGGGCAATCGTTAAAATTATTCAATATGGTCTTTACGTTAATGGTTTCTATTCAGGCGCCTTCAATGGCCAATTTACACAAAATGTTGCCGACGGTATAGTTTCCTTTAGAAAATTCATGAAGTTGCCTCCTTATACTTCAACTGCTGACCTAACTGTGATCAAAGGCTTATTAACTAGTAATGGTAACACTAACCGATCTTCAGATGGTGTCGACATGGCTACTCAAATCACATCAGCTGCTACGGCTAAATCACTGAAAGCAGCTGGCTATAACATTATCGGCCGTTATTTGACAGGAAGCGTCGGGACTGGTGCTGATAAACGAGATAAAAATTTGACTAACACTGAAGTTAAACTGCTATTAGATGCTAACCTTAAGATTTTTCCGATTTACGAAGATGGAGGTTATGAAGAAAGTTATTTTAATAGCAAGCAAGGTTTCGCAGACGCTTCTATTGCCGTTAATACTGCACGTCAGCTTGGCCTACCAAGTGGGACAGTTATCTATTTTGCCGTTGATGTTGATATTCAAGATGGAAACATGAGTAGTACGGTTGTCCCCTATTTCGAGGGTATTACTGGTATTATAGGATCAACTGAATATAAAGCAGGTATTTATGGAACACGCAATGCGTGCTTGCATGTAAACCACTTAGTTAAGTATAGTTTTGTTGCTGATATGTCTTCTGGATGGAGCGGAAATTTAGGGTTCAAAATGCCTGAAAATTGGAGCTTTGATCAATTCAATGAATTTACTGGAGCTTCAACAGGGATTGATATGGATCAAGTTGCTGTCTCTGGTAAAGATAACGGAGTTTCTAAAGTTACCAAAGTTAATATAAATCCTAACGCTGCTTTCTTTACCCAACTGCAACAAGTAGAAGACCAGGCATATAGTTATATCAGCGGTGAAAGCTCTTCAACACCTGCTGAACAACTTGTTACCCAATTTTATAGACAATTTTCCTATTCTTCACCAAGTTGGGCACCCTTGGCCGGTGGATTAAATACTAGCTGGTTAGCATTCGCAAACTCAGCATTACATGTTTCAAAAGAAAGTGACTTCGAAACTCTTTATGATAGTACTACTGGCATAAAAATTGGCTTACCACACATGATGGCTTCTTTAAACGCACTTTTATTTTGGGGAGAACCACAGTCAGCCTCAGGAATTCAGGACCTTGGGGGCTGGTGTGGAGATCTTTTAACAAGTATAGAAGATGCTCATCTTAACCAGAAAAAATACGGCTCTTTTTATGAATCAATTACTGCATATGTAGGTAATAAAGGGCAATTTGGAAGGGAAGATTTGGTTGACGATTTGGATGCACTTAACGTTTACAGTACAATCCATTCGCAAAACAACCAAACTATATCCAAAATTATTAAAACTTATTACACCGGTAATGAAAGCTCCGTTCGCTTTAATTCTTACCTAAGTAATCGTTTTGATGATGACCTTGATTCACTACAGAACGACACATATACTCTTTTAAAAGGTGGTACAGGTTCATGGGGTGCAGCTTATAAAACCGCTTTATTGGCTTTTAAAAAGTTTAAATTACAAAAATATCCTTCTTATACTGACAGTGAAGCAAAAGACGCCGCTAAAGCTTTTCGCAAGTTAATTGAACAAAACGCATAGAAAGTAATAAGCAAAATGATAAACTATATATATTAGTTTATCATTTTACTTATTTTAGTTTTTTACTTTTATCTAAAAAATAGAAAGAGGTGCTAAATCAGCCTTGTACTCATGGTTAATCGTAATATTAGTTGTTTTTTTTCTCATAACAATTGATTTTTTATATTTATGTGACCATATAAATGATACTATCATTGAAAATGGCTATTTTAAAAACATTCTTACAATTATTATTTCAATTTTATCTAGTTGGTTCATCTCCAAATATTTGGGCCCTTTTTTTCTAAATTTCACTTCAGAAGTTGGAGTTACCAATTCATTCGGCTTTATATTAATAATTGTTGCATTAATAGGCTTTTCACTCCTATTCAACGCTGCAAGGCATGACATTGTAACTAGGAAAAAAACTGTACAGCAGGCTCAAAAAAAATACTTCAGACACAATCAAGTCCTAACTTTTTCTATGGTTCATTACGTAATCGGAATAAGTAGTGTTGTAATAGTTAATAGCATTGTATATTTACCAATCTTCCTCGACTTTTTAATTCCGATTCCCAAAAGTTACCCTGGTAACGTTGAAAAAATTGAACTCCAAGAATTCATTACTTTTATTATTACTCTTGTAATGCCTTTTTTAATCATAGTTTTTACCCCCTTTTCTTTGAAAAAATTACTCTCCCATTTCAATAAATAGGGTCCATTATCTAGTATAGACCCTATATATTCATAGCCCCTTTCTGTTTGGTGTTAAAGTATTAGTCATCGATGTCATGCACTATCTTGTTTAGCTCCGTTTTGATGGAACTGGAAATATTTTCTAAATTGAAATGATTATATATTTCTTTATCCTTAAGCATCCTTTTTTGTGCCTTATTTAATTTACACTCATTGTTACCCACTACCCATTCATCCTTTCTACGTATAAAGGGGTTTGCGCACTTTCCTTTAACGCGTTTTGAACATCTTCATAAGGTAAATAAAATTCAATTGTAGATTAATTTTACAATCTTCCATATAACGTCTCCATCTTTTCAAAACGACTTAATTCTACGGGCTATAAATAACTTAATTTGCCAGTGTATAACGTTTCAGATTAAGCTACCACTAAGTTATAATAACCATATCGAAAGGAGACCAATCTAATGAAATATACGAAAACCAAAGCAGTATTAAATCAACTCGTTGCCGATTTGAGCCAGATGTCAATGATTATCCATCAGACGCATTGGTACATGCGTGGACCCAACTTTTTGAAGTTGCACCCCTTGATGGATGAGTTCATGGAAGAAATTGACAGCCAACTCGATGTCATTTCTGAACGGCTGATTGCGCTTGATGGCAGTCCTTACTCCACCTTAAAAGAAATGGCCGAAAACACTAAGATTCAAGACTGGCCTGGTGAATGGGACAAAACAACCCCAGAACGCCTCGCACACTTAGTTGATGGCTATCGTTACTTGGAAGACCTTTACCAACACGGCATTGAAGTATCCGATGTTGAAAAAGACTTCAGTACCCAAGATATTTTCATTGGTCTCAAAACCGCAATTGAGAAGAAAATCTGGATGATTCAGGCAGAGCTTGGGTCGGCGCCGGAAATTGATGAATAAAATAATATTAAAAAATCGGTAGACTTATGGTAGATTTTAAAATTAATCCGAACGCCCATTTGGATATTGGACAGCCCTAGTTCACAAAAGGTTTCGATTTTAATTCGTTCGGAATAGGTTATACTAGACAAAAGATCAGCTCCTAAAAGATGGGTTTGTGGTAAACACCATTTTAAAGGAAGCTGATCTTTTTTGTCCGAACAGCGTTCGGATTAATTTTACAATCTACCCACCAGAATAATCTGTGGGACAGTCCCAGCCCTCACCCTTTAGCTTGGCAGCTACAGATTGTTCAAATTTATCTTCCGCTATTTAAGAACGTGTTTGGATACTTTGACATTCGATTTGATTTTAGTTAAATTAGATCAAAAACAGGAGTTTTTAATCCATGAAAAGCTTTGCACACCATTATAGTAGCGACATCTCTCGTGAACAATTTGAACTAATCCGGACAGATCTAGAAGGCATACGTAAGCGGACTAAGCCAAGAAAGGTTGATTTATATGATATCTTTTGTGCCCTGCTTTATACCTTGAAAAATGGGTGCGTTTGGCGCGATTTACCCAGCGATTTTCCTAAATGGGAAACCGTCTATTATTACTGGTTACTTTGGACTAAAACGCCATCTCCTGCTGGTATCACTCCTCTGGATAAGGTTTTAAAAAAATTGTCAGCCAACATCGGTTGGCTCAGAAGCGTTCAGTTTATACATCGTTCATCATTCTAGATGCTCAAAGTGTCAAGAATACCGATCCTGCTGAAAGTAGTGGCTACGATGGTGGTAAAAAGGTGAGTGGGATTAAGCGCCATCTTGCTGTAGATATCAATGGGCTGCCGATGGCAGTCCATGTGACAACCGCCAATGTTTCTGAGCGTGATGGCGCCAATGCGCTACTGGCGTTAAACAAATCACAGTTTGACCTGGTTCAACGAGTAATGGCCGATGGTGGTTATACTGGTAACAACTTTGCTCAATCAGTTCAGGCAATGATTAACGCTGAAGTCATTATTGCTAAACAGAGTGACCTTAGGCACGGTCAAGTGACCCCGCAACGCTGGGTTATCGAACGCAGTTTTAGCTGGCTAGGAAAATATCGGCGCCTCTGGCGCAATTGTGAGCGAAAGCTGAACACCAGTAAGATGATGATTAGCTTAGCCTTCCTGCGAATACTCTTGAAAAGATTCTAAACACGTTCTAACTAGTCTTCTTTTCTTTTTTAGTTGTAACTATTTACCAAAACGCCACCACTTTTTAGGTTTAGGTTGTGACTCCGGGGTGCTATTTTCAGGTTCCGGTTGTTTGTCTGACGTCACTTCTTTTTCACTATTATCATGCGGTGCCATCGTTAAGGCTTTCAAGTCCTTAATTTCTGCCTTGTATTCTTCGAGCAGTTGTTTGTCCTGTAAGGCCAATCTTTGTTGCTGATCTAGTAACTTATGTAACTCTTTCTTTTCAGATTGAAATTCTGATACTAAATTTCGAAGGAATTTCACTTCATCTTGTCCATCAACCGCATCTTTTTTGTTGTCGTCAACATCATCTTTTTGTTGACGGTATCTTGTTGATGAATCGTTTGAGAACATTGCTTTAATAGCTTTTTGCCCATCAACATCAACGTAAACAGTATTGCCTTTTGTTGATGTAAATTGACGCAAATCGATTGACGCATCTCTTTTTATCTTTTGCCATATAGCCTGCTTTGAAACGCCCAATTCATCAGCAAGTTCTCTAATAGTTTTAGGCATGATTTCCAAACCCCTTTCGGAGTTCAGCAAGTGCTTCTTGTCTTGCTTGATCTCTTATTTTTTTATCGTGCTCGGCCTGTTTATCAGCCAATGCTTGTTTCTCAGTAGAGCCTAAAGTTAACCCCTTAACCTTGTCAATGGCGCGCCATTTTTCCTGCTCTGTTAATTCACCATTATGCTGAATATTAAAAAGCTTTTGACGCTCATCTTGTAATTGGCCTTGTGAGAAATCATTGGCATCTTTCTTTTCTGGTTTCCAGGTAAACGAATAGCCAATAACTGGTTTCCCACGCCCTTTACCATATTTTTTTCTAACCGTTAATCCTCTAAACAAAGGAGTTAATTCTTCTTTAATGGGTTTTATAACAAATTTATCGACGTTAGAGGGACTATTCCAGTAACTTTTGGGCATATCTAGTAATTCAAAAAAGTCTTCTTTAGAAAAATAAGCATATCCAGTGGTTCTGAACTGTTTTAGTAACCGAAACATTGTTTTTGCGTAACTACTTTTTAAATCTCTAAACTCTGCCAACGCATAACGAACCCAACTTTCAAGCTTGTTTAAAAGGGGTAAAGCACGTTCATAAACTTTTACGTCTACATAAGGTTCTTCTGCATCTCCATCAATTTTAAATTCTGTAAACAAAACAAAAAACTCTCGAGTTAATCCACTTTTACTTCGTCTACCAAAATGTAATCCCATCATTTTTTCATAAGTTCTCTGAATGTCATCTTCAAAACGGTTATTTGCAGTAGGTTTATAAGCACTTAGCTCTTTTAATTGATCAAAAGTAAAACGAATGGTCTGATCACTCTTATCACGCATACGAGAAATAATCGAAAAAAATAAATTCATTTCAACTGGAGTAAATTTTCGAAGTGGAATGGTATTTAACTCTGGATCATATTTAATAATTTCATTTCCCATGCTGTACCTCCTAATGATTACAAATTAATTTTAGATTATGTTTATCAAGTAGTCAACTTTATAGTTCTACTTGATAAACAGACAAAACCTACTTGATAAACAGACAAAACCTACTTGATAAACAGACAAAACCTACTTGATAAACAGACAAAACCTACTTGATAAACTTCTATAAGCCTTGGGAGAGTAAGGTTCAAGAGGGGTCTAAAAGAGGTTTAAAAGAGGTTTATAAAAGAGGTATATAAGAGGCACCACTGTACGAGATCAAGACCTAAAATCAAAAACACAAAGGAGTGAGCCAAAAACCGGCTCACATTAAACTCCATTCGCTACGCTCTTTGCGCCTCACTTCGTTCGTTGCCTAAAAAGGTGTGGCAAGCCACATTTATACGGGCGCTGACGCCCCGCACCCCGTCAAGCTGAACCAGCTTGACCGTTTTTTCACTCACCGTTAGGCAGGAAAGCAAAGTTTTATAGAAACTTTGGCTTTCGCCAATTCAGTGTTAAGACTGGTTTAGAGCTGTCAATTCCTTATGCTCCCACGCTTTGCTCGTCCGCTACCATTGACAGCAAACAGTTAGCTTTTCTAAAACATAATAAGAATTTAACTGCTATGTCCCTTTTAAGGCCTTTATTTTCAATTCTCAGCAGTTTTAAGCATATTTACATATAATTTATGCCAAAACAAAATAAAAAGCCCTCAGTGAGCTTTTAGAGGGCTAAATTACAAATCCTGGTCGATTAATAATATCTTCTTGTCTTTTTTGCAAAATGTAAGTGTACAAGGAATTATACAAATTCTGTTTGATCTCATCAGGTTCATGAACAAAAGCTTCAAACAATTCTTGAATATCAACTTGCCAAGGATCAGCAAGCATTTCATCAATTGGCTTTAATACTTTTTTTTCGTCCATCTGAGTTACTCCTAACATTAGCTAATTATTTCAGGTTTAAATTAAAGGCATCTTTTTATAGTTAGTTATTCAAAGATGGTAATTAAGTTTAGAAAGAAAAACGGTGTAAAGCAATTAAAAAGATTTGTTTGAGCGCAACGAAATCTAATACAACTTTTTTTAGTATAAGCACAATCAACTTTAGTTGTTGTGTGTAAGTGCGCATTGAACTAAAAAACAACCTTTATTTCAATGATCAAGTTAGCTATTTTTTAGCGTCATTAAACGGAATGAAATGAGTTTAGTGCGCACTTACACATAGAAAATCTATGTGAGTCCGCAAACTGAGCAAATCTCGGTCAAGGCGCACTTACACTCCACCAAAATTTAGTAGAGGTTTTGTGCTTAAAATCTGTCTCAGAAGTTGCCTTCGGCAACAACTAAAAAATAACCAATTCTAACCAAAATCAATTTGGTCTAACATAGTTTCGGTACTTGCTTGGTCCAAGCCTAAATAAGCTAAAGTCATCGCTTCACTTGAATGATTTAATAAGTACATAACCAAACCAATATTATAATTAGATTGCGTATAAACTCGATAAGCTCCAGTCTTGCGCATCGTATGGGTACCAAGGTAATTAATACTTAAAAGATCGCCAACTTTGCTCATGATTTTGTAGAACTGTTTTTCTGTGATATGTCGTTCGGGGTGTTGAATGGAAGGAAAGAGCCATTCAGATTGTAACTGATTATCAAGCAGCCATTGACGATACAACAAAAGGTCTGTTTGAACCGGTTTAAGATACAAGGTATTAGGTTTACCAGTTTTTTTATCATGAATAAACGCATTTTGTTTAATGGAACCGTTCGGATTAAAAATATTGGTCTGTTTTAAGCACATAACGTCACTGACTCTTAGTAGCGTAGCTTTACCAACTTGAAAAATTGTATAGTTACGACGGCCAGCTTTAAAATTATTGAGTAACGTATCTTGAACTTCTTTGAGAACATTTGAATCTTTGATGGGTAGGACAACTTGTTGCAT
>NZ_CP040581.1:0-2098 GCF_013394005.1 Furfurilactobacillus rossiae | reverse complement strand
CCCTAAGAACCATCATTCTCAATCTGCCCTATGCGGTTAGATTTTTAATGAATAAATGTAAGTATAAACGCTTCCTTTTCGGTCACGTTTAACCCAACATTAAAAAACAGATACTGCAAGCTGTCGGAATGACATACATTTTGCTTCGCAAAAGTATGCCCATTCCCGCTTGAAAAGAGGGCGCTTCGCTCCCCCTTTTATCCCCCTAAAATCAAAGTCAAAAGCATGCCGATTTCGCTTCGCAAAACGACACAAGTTCAAACCCGAAAACCTGCCCTTTTTTTGCAAAAAAAGGACACAAAAAAACCGCACAAAAAAAGCCGAAAGTTTGCTGTTCGCAAATCGGCTTTTTTGTGCACTATGGTTGCGCATTTTCTTTTCGAAATTGGCTCAACCATTGGCTAACTTCTGACATTATCTTTACCAGATAAAATAATTTTGCTTATTATAATCCCATTTCGCAACGACCTCGCGAACCACCTCATCGATTTTTACTTTATCATCATCGACATTAATTAAGTGATCATCAACATCTTCAAGTTGTAACTGCTTGCGAATTTCTTTAAATAACCCACCATAACTAATTTGACGTGACCCCGCCAATCCCTGTTCCAAATCCTCAACCACTTGCAGGTCACGTTCTTGGTCATTCGTCAAAATATCTTTGGACTTAACTTGATATTTAGCGGTTTCTTGTGCACTCGCAATTAACGAGTTTTTACCTTTAGCCTTGTTCGAGCGAACAGCCTCAACATTAACAATTGGCTGATAATCTAACTTCATAGCCCGTTGCCAAAGTTTTGACCACTCTGCCTGATTAATATAATTTGCTGAATCTTTAAAATAAGTTGGTTTAACGAAAAGCAGCACGTGCATGTGCTGATGATAAGTCCCATTTTTGTTGATCGTAATTTCGGTTGAACGCACATAACCCAACAAGTTTTTGGCCGGTTTCTTGTATTGAAACAGCTTAGAAATTGCCCGCCCCATTTTTCTGACTTCCTGTTTCAAGTTTTCGCCAGATGCGTTTTCCGCCGTCAGCGTTAAAAACAAAAAGCGACCCGTTTTTCGTTGCTTATGAGCTTCGTCTAAAACTTGCATTAACTGATTAGATTGTCCCATTGAGCGACGCCAATTGCACAATGGACACAATCGACTCTTACAAAACCATGTCTGATAAAGCCGCAGTCGACCCTCATCATCAGCAACAAATCTCAATACTTCACCGCATTCTTTAACACGATTAGCTTTTTTAAAATTAAGTATTCTCAAATACTCCGCGTACTGTAAGTTTTCCAATTTACGTTCACGCCACGGCCGTTCTTTTCCGTTACGACTAACATCTTTTAGAATCTTTTTTGACATAAAAATAGCTCCAATCCAGCAATGAATTTCTCACGTGGCTTGGAGCTAATCACATTCGTAAAGTATAAAAATAGACTTTAGATAGTCAACGTTGACAAATAACTCACTTGTCAGTAGACTTATCTCACGTATATTATTGATTAGCTCACGTGTCCTGCTCGCCAAAGTTAGGATTTCCACGTGAGTTTTTTTATGCAGTTTTTTAAATAATCTAAGACAACTGAGTCAATAAAAATTCAAAACCCTCAGTCAACTTTAATAAGCCAAATTATGCACTATAAACGCCGGCCTGTCAACGCTTTACAGCAAAACCCAAAAAATGACGTTGTTTGTAGTAGTATCAAGATAAGAAGAAAGCGCCAAAAAACGTCGCTTTCAAAACCCAAAAAGACAGATCAGCAAAAACCGCTGAACTGTCTTTTTTTAAAACCGTGGCTTTCAGCCACACCGACCAGCTGAGCCAGCTGGAGCGCAACGCTTGCCGCCGCTGGGCTCGAGGAAACAATGGCTTGTTTCCTAGGACATAAGGCTCTTGGGTTGAGTAAAGTCTGTCAACTCCTTAAAGCCTCAAAAAGGGACTAACTGCTAAAGCAGTAAGTCCCTTTAATTCGATTTACCGTTGACAGACAGTTAGATAGCTCACTGTTAGCTAAAATCGCTTAGAACGCAAATAAGAGCCTTTAAAATTAACGTTCAAAAATAAAAAAGTTCGAAGGAGCTAGCGACTGAACTT
>NZ_CP040580.1:0-9470 GCF_013394005.1 Furfurilactobacillus rossiae | reverse complement strand
GTTCAGGCAATGATTAACGCTGAAGTCATTATTGCTAAACAGAGTGACCTTAGGCACGGTCAAGTGACCCCGCAACGCTGGGTTATCGAACGCAGTTTTAGCTGGCTAGGAAAATATCGGCGCCTCTGGCGCAATTGTGAGCGAAAGCTGAACACCAGTAAGATGATGATTAGCTTAGCCTTCCTGCGAATACTCTTGAAAAGATTCTAAACACGTTCTAACTAGTCTTCTTTTCTTTTTTAGTTGTAACTATTTACCAAAACGCCACCACTTTTTAGGTTTAGGTTGTGACTCCGGGGTGCTATTTTCAGGTTCCGGTTGTTTGTCTGACGTCACTTCTTTTTCACTATTATCATGCGGTGCCATCGTTAAGGCTTTCAAGTCCTTAATTTCTGCCTTGTATTCTTCGAGCAGTTGTTTGTCCTGTAAGGCCAATCTTTGTTGCTGATCTAGTAACTTATGTAACTCTTTCTTTTCAGATTGAAATTCTGATACTAAATTTCGAAGGAATTTCACTTCATCTTGTCCATCAACCGCATCTTTTTTGTTGTCGTCAACATCATCTTTTTGTTGACGGTATCTTGTTGATGAATCGTTTGAGAACATTGCTTTAATAGCTTTTTGCCCATCAACATCAACGTAAACAGTATTGCCTTTTGTTGATGTAAATTGACGCAAATCGATTGACGCATCTCTTTTTATCTTTTGCCATATAGCCTGCTTTGAAACGCCCAATTCATCAGCAAGTTCTCTAATAGTTTTAGGCATGATTTCCAAACCCCTTTCGGAGTTCAGCAAGTGCTTCTTGTCTTGCTTGATCTCTTATTTTTTTATCGTGCTCGGCCTGTTTATCAGCCAATGCTTGTTTCTCAGTAGAGCCTAAAGTTAACCCCTTAACCTTGTCAATGGCGCGCCATTTTTCCTGCTCTGTTAATTCACCATTATGCTGAATATTAAAAAGCTTTTGACGCTCATCTTGTAATTGGCCTTGTGAGAAATCATTGGCATCTTTCTTTTCTGGTTTCCAGGTAAACGAATAGCCAATAACTGGTTTCCCACGCCCTTTACCATATTTTTTTCTAACCGTTAATCCTCTAAACAAAGGAGTTAATTCTTCTTTAATGGGTTTTATAACAAATTTATCGACGTTAGAGGGACTATTCCAGTAACTTTTGGGCATATCTAGTAATTCAAAAAAGTCTTCTTTAGAAAAATAAGCATATCCAGTGGTTCTGAACTGTTTTAGTAACCGAAACATTGTTTTTGCGTAACTACTTTTTAAATCTCTAAACTCTGCCAACGCATAACGAACCCAACTTTCAAGCTTGTTTAAAAGGGGTAAAGCACGTTCATAAACTTTTACGTCTACATAAGGTTCTTCTGCATCTCCATCAATTTTAAATTCTGTAAACAAAACAAAAAACTCTCGAGTTAATCCACTTTTACTTCGTCTACCAAAATGTAATCCCATCATTTTTTCATAAGTTCTCTGAATGTCATCTTCAAAACGGTTATTTGCAGTAGGTTTATAAGCACTTAGCTCTTTTAATTGATCAAAAGTAAAACGAATGGTCTGATCACTCTTATCACGCATACGAGAAATAATCGAAAAAAATAAATTCATTTCAACTGGAGTAAATTTTCGAAGTGGAATGGTATTTAACTCTGGATCATATTTAATAATTTCATTTCCCATGCTGTACCTCCTAATGATTACAAATTAATTTTAGATTATGTTTATCAAGTAGTCAACTTTATAGTTCTACTTGATAAACAGACAAAACCTACTTGATAAACCTACTTGATAAACAGACAAAACCTACTTGATAAACAGACAAAACCTACTTGATAAACTTCTATAAGCCTTGGGAGAGTAAGGTTCAAGAGGGGTCTAAAAGAGGTTTAAAAGAGGTTTATAAAAGAGGTATATAAGAGGCACCACTGTACGAGATCAAGACCTAAAATCAAAAACACAAAGGAGTGAGCCAAAAACCGGCTCACATTAAACTCCATTCGCTACGCTCTTTGCGCCTCACTTCGTTCGTTGCCTAAAAAGGTGTGGCAAGCCACATTTATACGGGCGCTGACGCCCCGCACCCCGTCAAGCTGAACCAGCTTGACCGTTTTTTTCACTCA
The DNA here is from genome assembly GCF_013394005.1 of Furfurilactobacillus rossiae. NCBI lineage: Bacteria > Bacillati > Bacillota > Bacilli > Lactobacillales > Lactobacillaceae > Furfurilactobacillus > Furfurilactobacillus rossiae. The sequence continues at coordinate 7,334 of NZ_CP040580.1, read as the reverse complement.
CCGTAGGCAGGAAAGCAAAGTTTTATAGAAACTTTGGCTTTCGCCAATTCAGTGTTAAGACTGGTTTAGAGCTGTCAATTCCTTATGCTCCCCACGCTTTGCTCGTCCGCTACCATTGACAGCAAACAGTTAGCTTTTCTAAAACATAATAAGAATTTAACTGCTATGTCCCTTTAAGGCCTTTATTTTCAATTCTCAGCAGTTTTAAGCATATTTACATATAATTATGCCCAAAACAAAATAAAAAGCCCTCAGTGAGCTTTTAGAGGGCTAAATTACAAATCCTGGTCGATTAATAATATCTTCTTGTCTTTTTTGCAAAATGTAAGTGTACAAGGAATTATACAAATTCTGTTTGATCTCATCAGGTTCATGAACAAAAGCTTCAAACAATTCTTGAATATCAACTTGCCAAGGATCAGCAAGCATTTCATCAATTGGCTTTAATACTTTTTTTTTCGTCCATCTGAGTTACTCCTAACATTAGCTAATTATTTCAGGTTTAAATTAAAGGCATCTTTTTATAGTTAGTTATTCAAAGATGGTAATTAAGTTTAGAAAGAAAAACGGTGTAAAGCAATTAAAAAGATTTGTTTGAGCGCAACGAAATCTAATACAACTTTTTTTAGTATAAGCACAATCAACTTTAGTTGTTGTGTGTAAGTGCGCATTGAACTAAAAAACAACCTTTATTTCAATGATCAAGTTAGCTATTTTTTAGCGTCATTAAACGGAATGAAATGAGTTTAGTGCGCACTTACACATAGAAAATCTATGTGAGTCCGCAAACTGAGCAAATCTCGGTCAAGGCGCACTTACACTCCACCAAAATTTAGTAGAGGTTTTGTGCTTAAAATCTGTCTCAGAAGTTGCCTTCGGCAACAACTAAAAAATAACCAATTCTAACCAAAATCAATTTGGTCTAACATAGTTTCGGTACTTGCTTGGTCCAAGCCTAAATAAGCTAAAGTCATCGCTTCACTTGAATGATTTAATAAGTACATAACCAAACCAATATTATAATTAGATTGCGTATAAACTCGATAAGCTCCAGTCTTGCGCATCGTATGGGTACCAAGGTAATTAATACTTAAAAGATCGCCAACTTTGCTCATGATTTTGTAGAACTGTTTTTCTGTGATATGTCGTTCGGGGTGTTGAATGGAAGGAAAGAGCCATTCAGATTGTAACTGATTATCAAGCAGCCATTGACGATACAACAAAAGGTCTGTTTGAACCGGTTTAAGATACAAGGTATTAGGTTTACCAGTTTTTTTATCATGAATAAACGCATTTTGTTTAATGGAACCGTTCGGATTAAAAATATTGGTCTGTTTTAAGCACATAACGTCACTGACTCTTAGTAGCGTAGCTTTACCAACTTGAAAAATTGTATAGTTACGACGGCCAGCTTTAAAATTATTGAGTAACGTATCTTGAACTTCTTTGAGAACATTTGAATCTTTGATGGGTAGGACAACTTGTTGCATAGTCTTTTCTCCTTTTCTTGAGATATTAAAGCAGTTATGTTATTATTTTTTGTAAGGAAAAAGTAAGGAGATGATATTGTGAGTGCAGGTAATGTAACTAAGGTTAGCTCAAAGATCACAAGTAAAAATCAGATTACAATTCCTAAAACAGTACGTGAACTGTTAAAGGTTCGGTCTACTGATACAATTGAATGGCAGATTGAACCAAATGGTAAAGTAATGATTGTTCGTAGTAAACCGGATCTATGGCAACTTGTTGATGAACAAGAAAAAAAGTTTGGAAATCTCAGTACAACAGAAGTTGATTGGGGTAAAGATGTGGAAAGCGAAGACTTTGATTAATGAAATTAAAACAAGGCGCTATTTTATGGATTAATTTAGATCCGGCTAAAGGCACTGAAACTAAGAAAAAGCGACCGTGTTTAGTTGTAAGCAACGATCACTATAATCGCTATTTTAATACGGTGCTAGTTGTGCCAATCAGTACCTCTGACAAATATCGTACCCAAGAAAAGTATGCTAAATCGCCGTTATTTATCAGGATAGATAACGGGAAAATTCACGGGACAGCGTTATTGCAACATGTCCGTGCTGTCGATCCAACAAAACGATCAGATGGCGAAGTTGTGGCCACTTTATCTCGGCAAGAAATTAGTTCAATTAGTACAAAGGTCCAACAATTTTTCTAAAAAGCAGATGTTATTTATTGATAAAAACAAAGAATAACCCCCAATATCTACATTATAGATATTGGGGGTTATTTTAACAATGTTTTCAAGGGGCTATTTGGTAAAAATGGGCCCTTAAAAATATATAGCTTACTTGATCTTCCCATTTTCCTGGAAGATCTTTTTTGTTCGAAAATAATCCGACAAAAATTTGTTTTCTTGTTTTTCTGTGCTAAAATTAAGCCGTCTACTCGAACGTGTGTTCGAATATTGAGCAAATAATTTTTAAGGAGGTTGAATCAGAAACTGCTTACTCATTTGATAGCTTGTTCGTTGTAGGCGCTTATGGTTGCTAAACAACACAGAAAGGACGATTTATGTATGGATGAAATGGTAAAAGAAACACAAGTCTGGCTCAACAAAACTTACGGTAAAGTTTCTGGCTTTGGTAAAGTACCCGAGGACGGTAATACTGGTTGGAACACAGTTTATGGGTTAACTAGAGCCCTGCAACACGAATTAGGTATCACAGATCTAGTTGATAATTTTGGCCCTTCAACTGCCGCTAAATGGGATACTCAATTTGCTAATAAAGTTAAAACTGGCTTTAAGCACAATGTTGTTAAAATAATCCAAGGTGGCTTTTGGTGTAAGGGTATCAACCCTGAAGACTTTACCGGAGAATTTACTACTAACACGGCTGCTGCTGTCGTTGAATTAAAAAAAGACGCCGGTATCAAAGACACCAGCGCCAATGTAAACTCGGATATTATGAAAGCCTTGTTGACAATGAGCGCGTTTGTTTTAGTTCCTGGTGGGGACGCTAAAATCCGTTCAATGCAACAACAGCTTAATCATGATTATCAAGCTTACACTGGTATTTTACCATGTGATGGAATTTATCAAAGGGATACGAACACTGCTTTGATTTATGCTTTGCAGTCAGTGGAAGGTATGGATACTGGAACTGCTAATGGTTATTATGGTCCTGGTACGATCAATAAAACACCAACTGTTAATTCTGGCGCAACTGGGGCAATCGTTAAAATTATTCAATATGGTCTTTACGTTAATGGTTTCTATTCAGGCGCCTTCAATGGCCAATTTACACAAAAATGTTGCCGACGGTATAGTTTCCTTTAGAAAATTCATGAAGTTGCCTCCTTATACTTCAACTGCTGACCTAACTGTGATCAAAGGCTTATTAACTAGTAATGGTAACACTAACCGATCTTCAGATGGTGTCGACATGGCTACTCAAATCACATCAGCTGCTACGGCTAAATCACTGAAAGCAGCTGGCTATAACATTATCGGCCGTTATTTGACAGGAAGCGTCGGGACTGGTGCTGATAAACGAGATAAAAATTTGACTAACACTGAAGTTAAACTGCTATTAGATGCTAACCTTAAGATTTTTCCGATTTACGAAGATGGAGGTTATGAAGAAAGTTATTTTAATAGCAAGCAAGGTTTCGCAGACGCTTCTATTGCCGTTAATACTGCACGTCAGCTTGGCCTACCAAGTGGGACAGTTATCTATTTTGCCGTTGATGTTGATATTCAAGATGGAAACATGAGTAGTACGGTTGTCCCCTATTTCGAGGGTATTACTGGTATTATAGGATCAACTGAATATAAAGCAGGTATTTATGGAACACGCAATGCGTGCTTGCATGTAAACCACTTAGTTAAGTATAGTTTTGTTGCTGATATGTCTTCTGGATGGAGCGGAAATTTAGGGTTCAAAATGCCTGAAAATTGGAGCTTTGATCAATTCAATGAATTTACTGGAGCTTCAACAGGGATTGATATGGATCAAGTTGCTGTCTCTGGTAAAGATAACGGAGTTTCTAAAGTTACCAAAGTTAATATAAATCCTAACGCTGCTTTCTTTACCCAACTGCAACAAGTAGAAGACCAGGCATATAGTTATATCAGCGGTGAAAGCTCTTCAACACCTGCTGAACAACTTGTTACCCAATTTTATAGACAATTTTCCTATTCTTCACCAAGTTGGGCACCCTTGGCCGGTGGATTAAATACTAGCTGGTTAGCATTCGCAAACTCAGCATTACATGTTTCAAAAGAAAGTGACTTCGAAACTCTTTATGATAGTACTACTGGCATAAAAATTGGCTTACCACACATGATGGCTTCTTTAAACGCACTTTTATTTTGGGGAGAACCACAGTCAGCCTCAGGAATTCAGGACCTTGGGGGCTGGTGTGGAGATCTTTTAACAAGTATAGAAGATGCTCATCTTAACCAGAAAAAATACGGCTCTTTTTATGAATCAATTACTGCATATGTAGGTAATAAAGGGCAATTTGGAAGGGAAGATTTGGTTGACGATTTGGATGCACTTAACGTTTACAGTACAATCCATTCGCAAAACAACCAAACTATATCCAAAATTATTAAAACTTATTACACCGGTAATGAAAGCTCCGTTCGCTTTAATTCTTACCTAAGTAATCGTTTTGATGATGACCTTGATTCACTACAGAACGACACATATACTCTTTTAAAAGGTGGTACAGGTTCATGGGGTGCAGCTTATAAAACCGCTTTATTGGCTTTTAAAAAGTTTAAATTACAAAATATCCTTCTTATACTGACAGTGAAGCAAAAGACGCCGCTAAAGCTTTTCGCAAGTTAATTGAACAAAACGCATAGAAAGTAATAAGCAAAATGATAAACTATATATATTAGTTTATCATTTTACTTATTTTAGTTTTTTACTTTTATCTAAAAAATAGAAAGAGGTGCTAAATCAGCCTTGTACTCATGGTTAATCGTAATATTAGTTGTTTTTTTTTCTCATAACAATTGATTTTTTATATTTATGTGACCATATAAATGATACTATCATTGAAAATGGCTATTTTAAAAACATTCTTACAATTATTATTTCAATTTTATCTAGTTGGTTCATCTCCAAATATTTGGGCCCTTTTTTTTCTAAATTTCACTTCAGAAGTTGGAGTTACCAATTCATTCGGCTTTATATTAATAATTGTTGCATTAATAGGCTTTTCACTCCTATTCAACGCTGCAAGGCATGACATTGTAACTAGGAAAAAAACTGTACAGCAGGCTCAAAAAAAATACTTCAGACACAATCAAGTCCTAACTTTTTCTATGGTTCATTACGTAATCGGAATAAGTAGTGTTGTAATAGTTAATAGCATTGTATATTTACCAATCTTCCTCGACTTTTTTAATTCCGATTCCCAAAAGTTACCCTGGTAACGTTGAAAAAAATTGAACTCCAAGAATTCATTACTTTTATTATTACTCTTGTAATGCCTTTTTTAATCATAGTTTTTACCCCCTTTTCTTTGAAAAAATTACTCTCCCATTTCAATAAATAGGGTCCATTATCTAGTATAGACCCTATATATTCATAGCCCCTTTCTGTTTGGTGTTAAAGTATTAGTCATCGATGTCATGCACTATCTTGTTTAGCTCCGTTTTGATGGAACTGGAAATATTTTCTAAATTGAAATGATTATATATTTCTTTATCCTTAAGCATCCTTTTTTGTGCCTTATTTAATTTACACTCATTGTTACCCACTACCCATTCATCCTTTCTACGTATAAAGGGGTTTGCGGCACTTTCCCTTTAACGCGTTTTGAACATCTTCATAAGGTAAATAAAATTCAATTGTAGATTAATTTTACAATCTTCCATATAACGTCTCCATCTTTTCAAAACGACTTAATTCTACGGGCTATAAATAACTTAATTTGCCAGTGTATAACGTTTCAGATTAAGCTACCACTAAGTTATAATAACCATATCGAAAGGAGACCAATCTAATGAAATATACGAAAACCAAAGCAGTATTAAATCAACTCGTTGCCGATTTGAGCCAGATGTCAATGATTATCCATCAGACGCATTGGTACATGCGTGGACCCAACTTTTTGAAGTTGCACCCCTTGATGGATGAGTTCATGGAAGAAATTGACAGCCAACTCGATGTCATTTCTGAACGGCTGATTGCGCTTGATGGCAGTCCTTACTCCACCTTAAAAGAAATGGCCGAAAACACTAAGATTCAAGACTGGCCTGGTGAATGGGACAAAACAACCCCAGAACGCCTCGCACACTTAGTTGATGGCTATCGTTACTTGGAAGACCTTTACCAACACGGCATTGAAGTATCCGATGTTGAAAAAGACTTCAGTACCCAAGATATTTTCATTGGTCTCAAAACCGCAATTGAGAAGAAAATCTGGATGATTCAGGCAGAGCTTGGGTCGGCGCCGGAAATTGATGAATAAAATAATATTAAAAAATCGGTAGACTTATGGTAGATTTTAAAATTAATCCGAACGCCCATTTGGATATTGGACAGCCCTAGTTCACAAAAGGTTTCGATTTTAATTCGTTCGGAATAGGTTATACTAGACAAAAGATCAGCTCCTAAAAGATGGGTTTGTGGTAAACACCATTTTAAAGGAAGCTGATCTTTTTTGTCCGAACAGCGTTCGGATTAATTTTACAATCTACCCACCAGAATAATCTGTGGGACAGTCCCAGCCCTCACCCTTTAGCTTGGCAGCTACAGATTGTTCAAATTTATCTTCCGCTATTTAAGAACGTGTTTGGATACTTTGACATTCGATTTGATTTTAGTTAAATTAGATCAAAAACAGGAGTTTTTAATCCATGAAAAGCTTTGCACACCATTATAGTAGCGACATCTCTCGTGAACAATTTGAACTAATCCGGACAGATCTAGAAGGCATACGTAAGCGGACTAAGCCAAGAAAGGTTGATTTATATGATATCTTTTGTGCCCTGCTTTATACCTTGAAAAATGGGTGCGTTTGGCGCGATTTACCCAGCGATTTTCCTAAATGGGAAACCGTCTATTATTACTGGTTACTTTGGACTAAAACGCCATCTCCTGCTGGTATCACTCCTCTGGATAAGGTTTTAAAAAAATTGTCAGCCAACATCGGTTGGCTCAGAAGCGTTCAGTTTATACATCGTTCATCATTCTAGATGCTCAAAGTGTCAAGAATACCGATCCTGCTGAAAGTAGTGGCTACGATGGTGGTAAAAAGGTGAGTGGGATTAAGCGCCATCTTGCTGTAGATATCAATGGGCTGCCGATGGCAGTCCATGTGACAACCGCCAATGTTTCTGAGCGTGATGG